>NZ_CP012840.1 GCF_002073915.1 Candidatus Riesia pediculicola
TNNNAATTCCCGTCTTCTAAGGAAGAAGTCCCGAAAGAAAGGGAGAGTAAATGAAAAGGAATTGATTTTTTTTTTTCAAAAAAAAATGGTCTAACAGGTAAGGGAAATTTGAGGTCATGAAGAAGAATCCTAAGTTAAATACAACTATTGAAGATATAAGAATTTGGAAGAAGAACTCTTCAAAGTTTGCTGCTTTAACTGCGTATGACGCAGCTTTTTCAAGGATGTTTTGGAAGGAAGGAATTGAAGTGATGTTGATTGGAGATTCTTTAGGAATGACAGTTCAAGGAAAAAGTTCTACGGTTTCCGTTACGACAAAGGAGATTGCGTATCATACGAAAATGGTTCGTAGAGGAGCTCCAATGGCTTGGTTGATTTCCGATCTTCCTTTCATGAGTTTTTTCAATTTGGACCAAGCTTGTAGAAATGCCTCCGTTTTAATTCGAGCAGGAGCTAATATGGTGAAGTTGGAAGGAGGAAGTTGGTTGTGTCCTACAGTTGAGAGACTTTCCGAAAGATCTGTTTCAGTTTGTGGACATGTCGGACTGACACCTCAATCTATCAACATTATCGGGAGTCATAGAGTTCAAGGGATGGATTCTTCCAGTTATCGAAGAATTTTATCGGATGCGAAAAGTTTGGAATCTTCTGGTATACAAATCTTGGTTTTAGAATGTATTCCGAACGAACTCACTTATGAAATTTCTCAATCTCTGTCCATACCAACTATCGGAATTGGTGCTGGTCCTTCCACGGATGGTCAGATACTTGTGATGCATGATATTTTTGGAATTGATACTGGACTTTCTGTTCGTCCTAGGTTTGTTAGAAATTTTCTAAGTGAATCTGGGGGTGATTTTCGGAAAGCAATTAGTCTCTTCAAGGAATCTGTTCGTTCAGGTGATTTTCCAAGGTCGGATCACTGTTTTCGAATAGGGTCTGGAAAGGTTCGTGATTTCAAAGGAAATTTTTGATATGTTTTTGGAAAAATCGATCATTTCGTGTCGTAAAAAGCTTAATTCTGTTAGTTGTCCCATCATTTTTGTCCCAACAATGGGGAACTTACACGAAGGGCATTTGAGGATGATTTCTTTTGCTAAAAAGCGAAGATCAAGCGATTTTTTAGTTGTAAGTATCTTCGTTAATCCGATTCAATTCGAGAGAGAAGAAGATTACATCTCTTACCCTAGAACGATTGATTCTGATTTAAGACTTCTAGATGCCTTAGGTGTTGTTGACTTAGTTTTTTTTCCGGAAGAATCTCAAATGTATCCAAACGGAACTTCCAGGATTACTCTTGTGAACCATCCAATTTCAGAAGAATTAGAAGGATTCTTTCGTCCTGGTCATTTTTCAGGAGTAGGAACGATTCTCGTTAAGTTTTTCAATATCATCAGACCTTCTTATTTGTATCTCGGGGAAAAAGATTATCAACAGTTATTAATGGTTCGTAAATTGGTAATTGATTTGGATTATCCTTTGAAAGTAGTAGGCTTTCCAATTGTCCGAGATAAGGAAGGTTTGGCGTATAGTTCTCGGAATTCTCTTCTTTCTAAGGAAGAACGTTTAGTTGCCTTTCGTTTAAATTCCACTTTGAACGAAGTTGTTGAACAATTCACTTCTAAGAACCTCCTTTCAGAAAAAGATTTATCACGTCATTTCCAGAGAAGAATTTCCAGATTTGGTTTCGTCGTAGAATCTTTTTTAGTTCGAGATTCTCTCTCCTTGCTTCCTATTTCTTCGGATAGTCGAAAGGTAATTTTTTTAGCTTCTGTTTGGTTAGGATCTGTGCGTTTGATTGATAATAAATGTGTTTCAATGAACTCTCATACTTGAACAATTTTTTATTTTTTCGTAGAATGAGTTTTGTCTTTAATTTTTCGAACTTTTGGACTTTTATTTGAAAAGTCAATCTTTTTGTTCGTATAAACCGTGAGGAAAAAAGATATGGTATATCGTCCTTTTTCGCTGATGCCCATTTTGGGAGAAGATCTCTTATCAGATCGTTTCACTCAGATGGATAAACTATTCAGTCGTATTACTGGAGCGAAACCTCTTTCCGAATTCCCTTCTTACGACCTGAAACAGAAAGGTAAGGATAGATTTGAACTTATCGTTTCGGTTCCAGGTTACCGAAAGGAGGAATTGGATATCTCTCTACTGCAAGATAAGTTGATGATCAAAGGAACTGTCATTTCTTCAACCTCTTCGGAAGAAGAGAAGAAACATTCATTCAAATGGTTGCATAGAGGTATCGAAAGGAAAAATTTTTCCATTAGTTTTGATTTAGATCACAAGGTTCAAATCAATCAGTCTGTTTTGAAAGATGGACTTCTGAAGTTAGATTTCAGTTACGAGATTCCAGAAAAAGAAAAACCTAAGAAGATTTCGATCGATCAGAGTTGATCTTGAAACTTTTGATTTCTTATCGGATGGATGACGAAGAAGAAAATCCCTTCCCCGCATCCATCCCCCCTGTCCGACCCTCCTCCTCCCTCCCAATCCTTCCGAAGACGTTCCGAGATTTTCGTATCCTTCTAGCATCACTACTCTTTCTGACTCATCGATTGTGAGCCTCTTTAAGTCCTTTTAAAGAGAGGTTTCTCATCGGATCTGTAGGAAACATCAAGACCATTTAAAAAGTTGCTTCTAAGATGCCCTGATCTCCCTGTCCTTCCTCCTTCTATCGGGAAGATTGTTCACTTTTCTTTTCTAATTTCTTGATCTGAGAAAAGAGCAGTTCGTTTTTCGCCCCCTCTCTTCTGAAGGTCACTTGATTGGTCGATTTTTCTATCGAGATCACGTAGTCCGGTAATGTTCTCTCTTCTTTTTGTTGTATGGAAGATGAGTAGATCTTATGTTTGAACGCGTTCAAGCAAGAATGACTTCCGATCTTTTCATGCAATCTCTTCAACGAAATTGTGAATTTTTTTTGGAGACCACAGTGCTTTCTGGCAATTTCGTACAACCTTCTTTCCATTGCTTTTCGAATCGAGAAATATCGTTTGTTAATTTGCAACACACGATGTTGTATGATCCTTTCATATAACCATTCCGGAATGGTGATCGAGATGGTTTTGGAAGAGTGGAAATTTCCCTTTTTTCGATCCATCTTTGAAATGATTTTCCATTGATCGATCAATCCAAATTCGACGATGTTCATTTTTCCGTTCGTCCCGATTTGACATATTTCTATCCGAGTTCCAGATAGTCGGCTTAAAGTTCTTTTCAGTTCTACATAGGAACGGCCCCCGCTGTCTCGATTAGTCGATCGGAAGAAATCGTGAGGAACGAAACTGATCGTCCGTCGGATCTTCTTGTTTTCATCCAGATCTCTGACCAGTTTGGACGTGATGTATATCCACATATCTTTATCGAATATGGTTGCGGATCCCCATCTACTAGGAACTATTTCGATCGTCGATTTGTTCCGGAAATTGATGTACTTTCTCATCTTTTTATCTCCTCCTCTCAAAGAGAAGATAGGATGTTCCATGGTGAAGATTTCATCACGAAAGTTCATGATTGATGACATTGATGAATTACCTGTTGAACCTAAGAAGATTTCGATCGATCAGAGTTGATCTTGAAACTTTTGATTTCTTATCGGATGGATGACGAAGAAGAAAATCCCTTCCCTGCATCCATCCCCCCTGTCCGACCCTCCTCCTCCCTCCCAATCCTTCCGAAGACGTTCCGAGATTTTCGTATCCTTCTAGCATCACTACTCTTTCTGACTCATCGATTGTGAGCCTCTTTAAGTCCTTTTAAAGAGAGGTTTCTCATCGGATCTGTAGGAAACATCAAGACCATTTAAAAAGTTGCTTCTAAGATGCCCTGATCTCCCTGTCCTTCCTCCTTCTATCGGGAAGATTGTTCACTTTTCTTTTCTAATTTCTTGATCTGAGAAAAGAGCAGTTCGTTTTTCGCCCCCTCTCTTCTGAAGGTCACTTGATTGGTCGATTTTTCTATCGAGATCACGTAGTCCGGTAATGTTCTCTCTTCTTTTTGTTGTATGGAAGATGAGTAGATCTTATGTTTGAACGCGTTCAAGCAAGAATGACTTCCGATCTTTTCATGCAATCTCTTCAACGAAATTGTGAATTTTTTTTGGAGACCACAGTGCTTTCTGGCAATTTCGTACAACCTTCTTTCCATTGCTTTTCGAATCGAGAAATATCGTTTGTTAATTTGCAACACACGATGTTGTATGATCCTTTCATATAACCATTCCGGAATGGTGATCGAGATGGTTTTGGAAGAGTGGAAATTTCCCTTTTTTCGATCCATCTTTGAAATGATTTTCCATTGATCGATCAATCCAAATTCGACGATGTTCATTTTTCCGTTCGTCCCGATTTGACATATTTCTATCCGAGTTCCAGATAGTCGGCTTAAAGTTCTTTTCAGTTCTACATAGGAACGGCCCCCGCTGTCTCGATTAGTCGATCGGAAGAAATCGTGAGGAACGAAACTGATCGTCCGTCGGATCTTCTTGTTTTCATCCAGATCTCTGACCAGTTTGGACGTGATGTATATCCACATATCTTTATCGAATATGGTTGCGGATCCCCATCTACTAGGAACTATTTCGATCGTCGATTTGTTCCGGAAATTGATGTACTTTCTCATCTTTTTATCTCCTCCTCTCAAAGAGAAGATAGGATGTTCCATGGTGAAGATTTCATCACGAAAGTTCATGATTGATGACATTGATGAATTACCTGTTGAACCTAAGAAGATTTCGATCGATCAGAGTTGATCTTGAAACTTTTGATTTCTTATCGGATGGATGACGAAGAAGAAAATCCCTTCCCCGCATCCATCCCCCCTGTCCGACCCTCCTCCTCCCTCCCAATCCTTCCGAAGACGTTCCGAGATTTTCGTATCCTTCTAGCATCACTACTCTTTCTGACTCATCGATTGTGAGCCTCTTTAAGTCCTTTTAAAGAGAGGTTTCTCATCGGATCTGTAGGAAACATCAAGACCATTTAAAAAGTTGCTTCTAAGATGCCCTGATCTCCCTGTCCTTCCTCCTTCTATCGGGAAGATTGTTCACTTTTCTTTTCTAATTTCTTGATCTGAGAAAAGAGCAGTTCGTTTTCCGGAACTTTTATTTGAAAATGCTTTGCCCTTTTAATTACATAGCCGTTGATGTAATCGATTTCAGATTTTTTTCGATTGAGTAGATCTTGATACATTGAGGAGAAATTTTTTGAAGTGGAATCGATGACATCGATCGTTGAACGAAATAGAGATCGAGCGTCGATCTCTGAGAAACCCTCTCTTTTCATTATAGATGATACTTCTTGGCAGATACGGTTGATTTGATGAGTTGCTAATTTTAAGAGTTTTCCATTTTGGCATCGGTAGATTGAACTCAATGGATTAATTGAACAATTTATAGCTAATTTTTTCCAATTAAAGAATCGGATATTTTTACACCAAATTACTTTTGGGAAGATTTGATTCAATGTGCTTGCAATCATGGGAAATTTTTTTGCCTTTCGATTAGCAGGACCTATGCAAGTTTCTCCCCATGCAACATGTTTTACATAATCGTTCTGATAATGAGAAGCGTGAGTAGTATTTCCTTCAATGATAGGTTGTTTGATTTTCTTTGGTAATTCTTCGAGTACACCCATTCCATTATGAATCAACAGAAGGATGCAATGATCGTTTAGATCACAGATAACTTTTGAAATTTCTTTTGAGACTTGCCAAGCTTTTAAAGTAACTATTAGAAGATGGCTTTCTCTTAGTTTTCTTCGATTGTTGATGGGCACTGAAATATGATGTTTTCTTCCATCAATGGATTTGATTTTGAACTTGAGAGTCTTATGGATTTTTTCTTTTGTCCAACCTTGAACAAAATGTTTTGTAGAAGCTAGAGATGATAACCATAGTTTGCCGATACAACCACATCCGAGAACTGTAATTTTTATCGGATCGTTTCTTAAATCTTTCATTTTTTTGCGTCTTAATAATCTAAAATTTTTAGATTCATTGTCTCTTTTTTGTTCCCTTTTAGCATGAGAATTTTATTCTTTTTAAGACAAATTTTCCCATTTTTTTGACCTTTAAAAAATGCCTTATTTTGCTTTTTATAAACGTTTTCTTTTCATCATACATGATTTTTTTAATTTTCCTTTTTGATACCTTGTTGCTCATATTTTTTTTCAAATTTATGCTTTTTTTTGAAAAAAAGTTTGTCTTTTTTATGAGAGAAATTTTTGTAAAAAAATTGTTAAAAAAAAACCGATAAGTTCGTGATTTAGAAATTTTTTTAGATGTTTTTTAAGAGAAAAAAGTTTCTTTTTTTTTCATTTATTCTCTATTTTTGATCTTGAAAAAAATTCTATTTTTAGGCTCTAAAAATGGCCTTTTTTTTCAATATATTACAACTTTTAAAAAAATTTTTTCATTTTTTTTTTTTTTTAGATTCGGGATTTAGAAAATGAGGTATCGGGATTTAGGAATAAAAGCACGGGATTTAGAAATCGGGAGTTGCAGTACGAAATATCTTTCATCTCACTTTTTTAAACCTGAAAATCTTTTAACTAGATAACAAAAAAAAAAAATCTTTTAACTGGAAAAAACAATCTAGTATATATATAACCTAATATGTTCGGCTTGAAGACTAAAAATTGCTTCGGAAGTAGCACGTTTGAAAAAATTTTTCACAAGATTTTTTGAGAAAAATTTGGAATTTTTTTCGAAAAAAATTTTTTTCCATCTTTTTTCAAAAAAAAGTTGAAAAATTTTTTGAAAAATCTCCTAAAAAAGTTCTTTAAAACGAATTTTTTGAAAAAAATTTGAATTTTTCTCCGATCATTCTTTTCTCTTAATAAAATAGAATAAATCATTTCATTTTCTTACTTAAATAAAGTAAAAAACATGAATTAAATACATAAATTAAATTAATTAAAAGCTACTTACTAAGTATTAATTAATTTCTTGATAATATATCCTACCAAGTATGAAATTGATCTAAAAATATAAAAGAAGTAATGTAATTAATTTCAGCAGGTTTGGTATGTTGTTCAAACTCTAAACCGGAATGAATTCATCCGACTTCCTCGATAGTACGTAATAGTCCGAGTAAATAGAATGGAAGAGATATCAATAGCATCGCTTCAAACTAGTCCATACCATGGAATTACAACTGACCAGTCTCCTTATCTAGAACCGATAATATGAATAGAGGTATGAAGTGTATGATTACACTTTCATATTTCATTAATCTTATTACTACTGGATGCTTAAGATTATGGTAAGTTATTAGCCATTAATTAAATATCGCTCGAAAATTTCTAAAACACGAATCGTTATTTTTTTCAAAAATTTTTCAGATTTTGAAATTTTTGATCGAACAATTTCAATTTTTTTCTTTTTTGGTTCGAATGAAAAATTGATCAAAATTTTCCAAAAAAAAGAGACAAAAATTTCAAAAAAAATTTGATCAGTTCGAAAGGATTCGAATTGTTTGTTCAAACGAAACAAAGACCAAAAAAACATCGCCCCCTGAAAAGCCAACCTCCCTTTTAGACTTCCGAAACAGGGAATCGCAGAGGACGAGATAATTTCAATTTTTTGAAAAAAATCCTTGACTCTTCCTTTTTGTTCGAATAAAATTCCCGTCTTCTAAGGAAGAAGTCCCGAAAGAAAGGGAGAGTAAATGAAAAGGAATTGATTTTTTTTTTTCAAAAAAAAATGGTCTAACAGGTAAGGGAAATT